>NZ_JAUBRA010000133.1:0-6027 GCF_036701555.1 Microcoleus sp. Pol10D4 | reverse complement strand
ACTTACACCCTGAGACCCATATCCAAAGGAATTTCCTGGGGAGAAAGTACCATCACCCTTTCCTAACCAAACTTGATCTCCCTCCTCACCACCAACAGTAACAGCATCGAGGCGTCCATCTCCATTTACATCCCCTAAACTTACACCCTGAGACCCATATCCAAAGGAATTTCCTGGGGAGAAAGTACCATCACCCTTTCCTAACCAAACTTGATTCCCGTTGTAACCACCAAGACTAGGATCTAATTCATCATAATAATGTTGTTTTTGTGCTACAACAGTAACAGCATCTAGGTGTCCATCTCCATTTAAATCCCCTAAACTTACAGCATTAGACGCATCTCCAAAGGGTTCTCCTGGAACAAAGGAAACGAAAATTCCCGGATAGTTCTCTAGTGCTGCTGCTTCAAAGGCTAAGGTAGCAACTGCTTTATTTGTCGTTACCTCTAACTCCCAGTTTCCACCCTTGGCAGCACTCCCTGTCAGAGTCTTAGAAGCGCCAATTTCTGCCCCCGTCAGAGTGTGTAACTTAGCAATAAATTCTTCTCCGGCATCTCCGGCTGCGACGTTACAACCATAGAGGAGGAGGTTGGCAACATCCCACTGTTGCAGTTGCGGGGCGTAGTGGATTAGGGTATCTAAACTCAGTTGGCTATTTCCCAGATACAAGCAACCGGGGGAACCGTGAGAAATAATATGAACTGCATCGATATTCTGACGGTGTTGTAAAACCAGGCTAATTTGTTCGATGCCATCGGCCGTCCCATCTAGGACAAAGACTTCAGTAGTGGGAATGACACCCTCAATGAGTAGCTCAGCGTTTTCGACTCCGGCATCGATAAAAACAATTGAGGTGGCTGGATAGAGAGTTTTTGAAGTATTGAGCATGGGTTTCATCTGGGGAATGTCCTGTTATTCATCAGAAGGTATTGCGGATAAAAGCACCCTATTAATAAGGATATCGGCTGACTAACTGGCTGGAGGGTCGCTGAGATCCTGATCAGATATCTGAAACGAGATCAAATTGATTGATGGGCGAGGTTAGCTAGTCTGCTAACCTTTCACAACCGTTCTAGGGAGTGGGAGACTTAACAACAGCATTGCCAGTAGCGGTACCAAGCTGCACGGTGACAGTTCCAGCACTAAAGGTATTGTTTTGTAAGTTAACTTTGTCGGCGTCAGCAACGGGCGTAACGTCGAAACCAGTCGGATTGCCGACAGTCGTAAAAGCCTGTATCCCTGCACTACCCAGAGCCCAAGCTGAGTTCTGTAAAGCATTGCCAGTTCCAGCAGCATTGTAGTTGAAAGCAGCAGCAGAAGCGTTTTCTTTACCCACAGCAGCCGAGACAGCCACACCTGTAACCGCATTGTTGTTAACAGTGAAAGCCGCAGAACCTGCTATACCACCTTCACCGGCACGGGCTACGGTAGCGAAACCAAAAGCATTGAGAATAACGAGACCACTAACGAAAGCAATACGACGAATCATCATTTTTCAACTCCAGGGTTGGTTTTTTTTCTTCTATTAGTTAGACGTTTCCCGAAGGCGATTTGTGAATTATTCAGTCTTTAGATAGATGGCATCTATAACTTTTGGGGGATGACGCGGTTCGAGGGAGGATTTGACCAATTCCTGCTACGCAGTCCATCTCTTCCTGAAAATCTAGATTGGCGAAACCAGGGATGCCGAATTTTTCCATGCCAAATTCCGCCTAGCGCCATATCGCGCCCAGCGCCAGTCATAGAGAAAGCGGGAATATAGGGGATTGCAGCTCGCGGCAACATTAATGCCGCCTGCACGCCAATAGGTTTTGGCTTTCCCAAGAGTCAGAAAGCAATCCGCTGTAAAAACTGATTTAAAGAGATTTTCTGCCTGCCTATTTTTCAGATCGAAGAAAGCCAGCCGCCGCCACTGTCTGCCCACATCCTCCTGTACAGTAGAAAAGGCGATACAGAAGACGCACCGCTGCGCGATATGCCTCCTGCACCCTGGCGCGATCGCATTTCTCGCGATCGAACATCGGTCAAGTATTGGTTTTCTCTGTTGAGAAACTGGGAATACAGCGGATTGCTGTCGCTGATGGTACAACAGCCCTGTGCGGGCAGCATTAATGCTGCCTGCACACCAAGAGCTTTTTGGCTTTCCCAAGACTCAGAAAGCAATCGGCTGTAGGGGTTAGGGGCGATCGCTTTTTCGCTGTCATTCCCCAGACTATTAGCCAAGATCCGTAGGGGCGAATAATCCTTCGCGCCTAGATGCAAAACACACACTGCCGCTTCTTGCTGTTCCTCACCCGCAACAATTTCTCTTTCTTTTATCTCCCCATCAGATTGAGCCTTCACTAAAACCGGCTCTTGAACTTCCCCACCTGCAACAATTTCTCTTTCTTCAATCTCCTCTGTAACAGGTTTTGTTTCAACAATATTCTGAGACTTTTTCCCTTTTGCAGACTGAGGAGAAACCCTGGACTTAGGATTAGAAAAATCCGAGTCAGTCCCATCTTCGCCGAAATTTTCATTGAACCGCTGACGCAAAATTGCCCGCGCCTGGGAAATTCGCTTGCGGACGTTATCGTAGGATATAGCAAGCTGTTCTGCAATATCTGGATAAGATAGCCCTGATTCAAAATCGAGAAGAAAAGTCTCGCACAATCTATGTGGCAACTCATCTATTGCGGCGCGAAAAAATAATTCGACTTCTCCCCGCATAGCAGCGCGAACTGGTGTTTCTTCTTGGCTAATTAATTCGGTTTGGCTTCCTAGAGCAATGGTGTCTAAACTGTCAACTCCTACTGCACTTCTGTTGCGCTCTCGATGGATATCGGCGCAGAGGTTATCAGTCAGTTTAGTTAACCAAGCCTTAAAATTTTTGATATCATCGGTACAATCTCTTAGTTTCTCCCAAGCTTTCAGCATCGCGCGACTGAGGGCATCTTCAGCATCGGTTGGGTTGCTCATCCACTTGCGACAGCAACGGTAAAGATAATCTTGATTATCCTGCCATAATTTCCAAAAAGCTGAATCTATATCTTGAGTGCATGGGGAAGGAATGGATGCAGAACTAGAAATTAACATCTCTGGAGCCTGAAATTTTAAGTGGACAAATAACTGGCGATTAATTTAGGCAGTAATTTACCTAGCCTCAGATGCACCTATCACCATGTTAACTAACCACTCAGGCTAAAGTCAGTCGGAAAAGTCGGATCTTTCAAGTCGGAAAAGTCGGAAAAGTAGGATCATCGCCGCTATGAGTACATAGCTCAGACATCCCCTTAACAATTTAAGCTCACCCGCTAGCTAAAATGCCACTGTATTAATACTGAATCCAGGCTGATATATAGGTTAAGGGGAGCGTCTGTTTTATATGCTGTCCATCATCCCAAGCCCGCTCAGGAGTTGGCTTTCTGGAACGTTAGCTGTAACTTTATGGTTGTGTCTGAATCACCACCCCCCAGATTTATCCGTGGGAGCATTTCCACAATTTTAAATCTCAAATCTCAAACGCGGGACAGAGGATTCAGCCACAGCAGAATTGTCCGTTTTAATTCATTTAATTCTCGATACACTTCTTGTTTGACCCACTGCCCGATCGCGTCGAAGGGCGTAAAAATTTGACCCACAGGCCAACTAACATCTTGACCCAAGGGTGTTTGATGGTTGCCCGCTAGAGTCTGAACGGTAATCATGTCGGGAAATCGTGCTTTCAGCAGTTTGGTCAACAGCAGGGTTTGGTCGATGTTGTCGCCGTTAAATTTGACTAAAAGATTGCGCCGAATTTGATAGCTATCTTGGACGAGGCGATTAGTCTCTTGCGGGGAAGGGGTAAACTCGACTTTAAAGACAGGGGAAATTTGCTCGACGATGGGGATTGCTTCGGATGCCGCATAATTGTTGAAAGAAATCAGAATATTGCCTGCCCTTTCTACGTCAAATACAGAACCGATCAGCAAGTGCAGTTTGCATCCCATGCTGTGTCCCATTCCGTAAACGGGGAGATAGGAAGATTTGAGCAATTTAGTGCCGCGCAGGCGATCGAGGGCATTTTCAAATTTGTTGAGGACATCGCGGGCGATCGCAATATGATCCAAAGTATTGACAAACGGTGTTGCTACAACAACATATCCTTGATTCCCCAAAGCCTCTAACAGCCAGCGATAGGTGAGTTGGGGTGCTGTCGCCACAAATGCACCGCCGAGAAAATGTACGATCGCGATCGGTCTTGAAGGAATTAATACCCAATTGCCAGAAATTTCTTGCCAGTCCATAAATTCAATCTAATTCAAAGTAAAAATGCGATCGTCCTCTGAAGGTAAAAGGCAGAATGTTTTATAAATTTTTGCTTTTATTTTCTGCATCAAAAAGGGGTTTGCTACCCATTTTTTAATTCCACAAACTTTCCTTTTTACTTATACATTATTTATTTTAACTGTTTTGGGGGTAAATAGCACGGCTGGCGATCGCTGCTGTTAGCGCCCTGTATAGGGTTGAAGCTAGTGGCACAATAAATCAAGGATGACATCCGATCGAGCCTTTCAAAGATTTGTATATCCTGTCCCACCGCACGGCTGCAAGCCGCTGTAGCTAGTCTTGCGGGTAATTGACCCGACAGGATATTAACAGTCAAATAGGGCTCAAAACCCGAATGTCGCGTATTAACCAGCCCCTGGGCGATCGGCGTTGATTCGGCTTTATTGGCAGCACCTAATTTCTTGAGTAAACCCGCATACAACTATAACATCCTTTAGGACAGCCCCTCGATTTCAGACGATCGCTGGGGGTTTAATTGTGGCGAATGACTGATACCTTCTGCGGTTTGATGACTCAACTTTTCGTGAGTCTTCATCCATTTCCACTTGTGTACAGTAGCTTGAGGATTGAGCAATGTGGTAGCGATGCCGTAAACAATAGTAGGCAAAATCTCCTGATTTAACCAACTTTGTCCCAGCTTTCTCATGTAGTGCAGTGCCAAAACTTCTCTAAATTTGTTAAGCCTTTGTAAAAGCGGCAAATTTTTAAAACATAACTGTTCGTACTCGTGGAGTGATAACTCTTTTTCTCCCCGCAAGCGCCGCAATTGGTTTTCCTTGACACAATCAGAAGCTATGCGCTTCTTCAGCCAGTGCTTATCCGTGAGAGAGTTTCCTCTAATTCGATAATTTCCCAAAGGTTCTGTCGCCGCTAGCAAGCCGTACTTTTGAGCAAGTTTGGTAAATAATTCTGTATCTTCTCCTACCTGCCAATTTTCTGCAAACCCCCCTTCTTTGAGAAGAATGGAGCGATGGACTACAACAGAAGACGGGAAAACCCAAGGACTTTCGCCTGTCTCCTTAATCGCCTGCATTTCTGCTTTAGTTGTAGGATAGGTGGGAATATAACTCAACTTCTTACCGTGCTTGTCTAAATATCGCAAAGCGTGAGCCACAGCTTTGACTTCGGGATTGTCTGCGAGCATCTTCAAACAAACTTCTAACTTATGGGGTTCCCAGGTATCGTCGCTGTCGATAAACGCTACATACTCGCCTATGGCGCGATATATCATTAAATTTCTCGACTTAGAAACCCCGTAATTTTGGGGATTCCTGAAGTATTGAATTCTCGAATCTTGCTCGACCAGCTTAGCAGCAACTTTGTCAGTAGCGTCAGTAGAGCAGTCATCAACAATTAAAATTTCTAGATTCTTGTGGGTGCCATTGAGTACGGAAGCAACTGTCTCGGCCAGAGTGTCGGCAGCATTGAATGCAGGAATGATTACGCTGACTTTTTGGCTGTTCATAACTTGCATTAAGGTGTGGTTTGGTAGTTGTTCGCCGAAGTATAGTCTCGAAGCAGACACTCTGACTCATTTACGTGCAAGTACCTGTAGTCAGGAAACTTGCCTACATACTCCAAATATAACAGGTTTACCGACATCAGTGTTATCTATCATAAGGAGGGAACAGCCCTTAGCAGGCCAGGGTAAACGCATCTTAACTTTAACGCAAAATATGCTACAGTTAAATCCGACTAAATTTTAGTGTAGTTTATTCG
>NZ_JAUBRA010000132.1:0-6065 GCF_036701555.1 Microcoleus sp. Pol10D4 | reverse complement strand
GTATTTTAAAGTCCCAAAAGCCTTTCGATCCAACTTATTTGCTCGCTACCCCTTGACAGATCAAGACAGTATCTACGTTCGGCGGTTGAAACCGCAACTACACTTGCCTTGCCTCGGCGCAACGCGAGACTTTAAAAAAGGAGATTTAAAACCGGATGTCATGTAAAAAAAGTCGATCGCCCTGATTCATTGTTGCATTCTCAACCAGCTAAACACCTGTTCGGCGGTGATATTCAGGGGAATCATTTCTGGAACAGGAACGACATCGCTACCTTCGCAGAATTGCGGTTGTTGGTTGGGCAAAAACGCTAAAATCGATCGATCGTCTGGATCAACTAGCCACCCCAACTGACAATTATGTTGCAGACAGTGAATAATTTTTCTAGTTACGCGATTTGAGCTTTGTTGTGGCGAGAGAATTTCGATCGCCCAATACGGTGCAATTCGCACATCATCCACTGGTTCGCCGCTCTCATCAAATTGAATCTGTTCCCACAATAGTACCGCAATATCTGGAACAATCGAGCGACCGCCAAACGTACACCGCAACTCTGGAAAAGCGTAAGCTATCTTGGGTTCCTCTACCACTTCATTAATGACACGCAGGAATTGCCCCTGGAGACGAGAATGTTTAGTTTTCGGCATAGGTTTTTGGATAATTTCCCCCTCAATGTATTCGCTAGCAGGTTTAGTTTCTGGCAGTTTCAAAAATTCTTCCAGGGTGAAGCGCCTAGTTGCGACTGTCATAAATAAATTCCTCAATTCTACCTATCTTCAGTGTAATTCAAAAATTATTTATTTTGCATAATAATGGTGTTACATAGCCTAATTTTGCGGAACAATCTGTTGTTTAAATTCAAACAAATTAGGATTTGAAGGGTCATAAAAAGCCCGCAACCAATGCACGTTGGGAGAACCAAAAGTTTCAACTCTCGTAAAATTTTTCATTCTCGGTAGTTGAGTCTCATCAGTAAAATAGGGTAAAGGTTTATCGATGCGGAAATAGTGAGTATCGCCGTGGACGAATACAACCTGCCCTGGGAAATTGCCTGTTTCTGTTTCCAGAGTTGCGATAAAATCGTTGTAGCCGCTTCTTCTTTTGTCCGTCGGATCGAGTTCAAATCCCGGATTTGCCTGTGCAACTAACACAATTCCTTTGCTGTTGCTGCGTTTGGCTAAAGCAAAACATTCTTTGATCCAGGCTAAGTTAGCCCAATTGCGATCGGCATATTCTGCATCGCATTCGGGAGTGCGGCCAAAATTGTTGTTGCTTCCCGGCATATTAATCGCCAAAAACACAACTCCATGATAAATCCAGCGAACATTTTCGCGGTATTTAGCAAACTGCGGGTTTTCGCTTTGACGGGTGAGAGTTAAGGTGCGCTTTCCCAAAGTTTGATTACGTTGGTTGAAGATTTCCCGCAGTTTAGCGAGTCTTTCTACTGGATCGTAACTGCCGTTATTTGAACGGTGGCAATCTGTCCATTCATTATCGCCATAAACAAGAATAAACGGCATCTCAAAATTGTCAAATAACTGCTTGCGGCTGACAAAAGTTGCATCATCGCAGACACTAGAACCGTTTTTAATATCGCCGTCGTGGACTACAAACGCTGCGGGCGATCGATTAATATCTGCAATCAAATTCGGAAATTGTGCTTCCTGTTTGGCACTGTAGGGCAAATCGCCAATTAAGGCAAATTCAAAAGGTTTATCGCCAGAAGTTTGAGCGTAAGTTAAAACACCAAAACTTGTAATTAATAAAAAAACAATAAAGGCAATAATTAGATAGTTTTTTTTCATCTATTTAGCCGTAACTAATTTAGTTATGATACCATATAAGCCGAAAAATCACTCTCAAAAATCATGAATTTTAGTCGGTTGCTTTCGGTAATTGCCATCCTTTCGATCGCAGGCTGCAATATCCAAACGCCACAAACCAACACACAGCCTACAGAAAGTCGTAGCTTGCGGGGCGGGACGCCATCGCCAATTGCAGCTCCTGTTCCCCCCGAACCAAAGTCTGAGATCAAAGAAGCAACACTAATTGCTGTCGGCGACATTATGATGCACAGTACGCAAACGCGATCGGGCTACGACGCAAAAAATAAAACATACAATTTTGACAGTTTCTTCGCACCAGTTAAAAGTATCTTGTCAACAGGCGATTGGGTGATCGGAAATCTCGAAACACCTTTAGCGGGTGAAGATGCGGGCGGATATACGGGATATCCGCTATTTAACGCACCGGCTCAATTAGCGGATGCGACTAAAAAAGCCGGATTTAATATCTTGACAACCGCCAACAATCATGCTTTAGATCGTGGAGAAAAAGGAGTAATTAGGACGATAGCCAATCTGAGCGATCGCAAAATTGCTTCCACAGGAACAGCCACATCAGCCGCCGCAGCCGATCGCACTTTAATCAGCACCAAAAACAACATTTCACTAGCCATGCTAGCCTACACCTACGGCACAAACGGCATTCCCATACCCAAAGGCAAAGATTACTTAGTTTCCCTAATCGACGAAAAAAAGATAGTCAAAGACATTGCCAAAGCCCGCAAACAAGGAGCAGATATTATCGCAATTTCCCTGCATTTTGGCGACGAATATCAGAGACAGCCAAACACCCAACAAAAACAATTAGTGGAAAACCTATTAAAAGCTGGTGCAGACATCATTCTCGGCAGCCATCCCCACGTCGTCCAACCTTACAAAATTTTTAACTTCCCCGGCAAAAATGCCAAAACTCGCAAAGCTGTAGCAATTTATTCAATGGGAAACTTCATTTCCGGTCAGAATAAAAAATATACAGACTTAGGCGTAATTTTGCAAGTAAATATTCGCAAAACCTTTCCCGAAAAGACCACAGAAATTACCAGCATCAAAACCTTTCCGACTTGGGTACACCGCTATACTCAGAACAATAAAACGAACTATCGAGTTTTGCCCTTAGAAACAACTGTCAGCCAGAAAAAAGATGCACTGCTAGCAACTTCACAGTATCCTGTTTTATCAAAATATTTGCAGGATATGAACAATCATCTTAACTCTTTGAATAGTCCGAAAAAATCCAAATAATTTGGCATTGAGAATTGGGAATTGGGCCTTAGTTATTGGAATTGGAGGCCTAGCCTAGAGATTTGTATTCCCAGGCAGTGCTCATTGCTAAGGTAACAGCTTAAGCTAGGAAAGCAATCATGTATCCAACGGAAGAGGGTGTAGTGGAGTAGAGCGACTTTTCTTTTTGTGATTATATTCTTCCGATACGCCAAGATAATCAGATGGTTGATATCTGCCGAATATCTCAGCGAAAATGTTAGGCAATTTTCGATAAGGAGAAACACCCATATCTTTAAGCATGATGTCAATATATTGTTGGAAGCGAGTGTTGGTCGCACAGGATCGCGAAGGTTCAAATTGAATATTTGCGCGTTTCCACTGGCGGATATATTCAATACTTTTTTCCATATTTTCGCTGGAAGGTAACTCAAGTTCACCACGCAAGTAAGCACACAGCCATTGTGTGGCAATCTCGACTGCTGGCACGTGCATATATCCATGATTGAACCCGGCAAAGGCAATACCAGGAATGCGAGGATGAAGCAAGTGGCGATATAATTGCACGCCATCGGGTTCGGTTTCCAACATTTTTCGATATTTATCAGGCAAAAATGGAAAAATAGGCGTTTGCGAACCCAAAGATAGAACGACTAAATCGCATGGAATCTCGCAACCATTTTTCAACTTTACTGCTTCTTTTGAAAAACCCGATAATTCTGCACGGTGGGGCGAGATTTTTCCTTCTGCAATAAACGGATAGTAATTTTCAGGCGCAACCGCTGTGGCTGAACGTAAATCAGGCAATAGTTTGTGATTTGGTTGTACAGCTTTGATGCGGCGCTGGGCCTCTTGATCTTTTCCAGAAACATTTCGCTGAACTTGAAAGTGAAAGATGGATGCAATCAAATCCCAAAAAGCTGAAACAATGAAGCCAAGGCGATTGTGCAGGAAACGTTCAATGGCGGTTGGATGTGCCCAACTTGTCATCATCACTGTTCCAAAACGGCTGAATAATGCGTAGGTAAAATGTACGCCCAAAATCCATTCGGGGATAAGCCAGCGCGGTGTACGAAATACATGATTTACTTGCGCGCCTTGTTTTGCCGCGAAAGTCGCCATATCCAAGGCGCTTTTTCCGAAGCCAACGATTACAACTCGTTGATTATTGAATACATCAAGCGTGTGGACATCCCGTTCAGTGATGATTTTCCCAGCGAAATCTTCGATACCTGGAAATTCAGGTTGATACTTTCCTTCTGTATATTGCCCCACTGAGATAACAACGTATCCAAATAATTTTTCGTGAACGCCATCCTGGTTTTTATATCTTAATAGCCAGCCATCTTCTGTTTCTTTTAATTCGATAACTTCGTGATTTAACCGCACATCAAGCTTTAGATGGTTGACCGCTTGCCCCCAATAATTCAGGATTTGTTCTCCGGTGGGATGTAAATCAGGGGTGAATGGCCAGGGAAAATCTGATAAATGATACTGTTCCCTGATATTTTGCAGGTGTACGTTTGGGTATGCAAGTGCCCATACTCCGCCCATCTTTTCGGATTTCTCAAAAACAACTACTTGGAAGCCATTTTTTTTGAGAATATTGGCTGTCGTAATGCCTGATATTCCCGCGCCAATAATGGCAATTGGCATACCGTTTTTGTATTGCATATATTTGAGTCTCCTGATTCGGTAGGGTTATGAGAGTAATTATCCTGACGGAGTGACAAAAAACCGGACAGCCTTGCACTCAGAATAGTTTAAATCGATCGCTCTCAAAAAGACAGAGGCGTTTTCACCCCGTCATATCCGCGACCTTAACCCCAACTGCTGATAGTAGCTTAGTTGGTTATAGACGCTTGGGGGAGAGGAATCCTTGCAGTCTGGCTGCTACAACCTGAGTTGAGGCGACCTGGCACATTCCGATCGCCCCAAGGATGTAACTAATAACTAATAACTGCTTAATTAACCAAGCGATCGCCCCTTCAACATCAGCCGCCTGCTCAACATCGGGAATCTGTGGCTGCTGCACCATCACCACCGGAAGTCCCAGTTCCCTAGCGGCAGCAATTTTAGCATAAGTAGCACCGCCGCCGCTGTTTTTGCTAACAATTGTATCAATTTGATATTCTAATAGTAGTTGGCGCTCGTCCTCCCATGAAAAAGGTTCCCTTACTAATAACAATTTACCATTAGAAATAAAAGTATTTAATGCAGGAGGATCGATCGCCCGAATCAAAAACCAAATAGTCACTGATGTAGGGTGCGTCAGGGAAAACGATATTACCCGAAATCAGGGTACGGCAGTGCCGTTTCCCTACAAATCGGGCGATCGTTACATCCGATTCGGTTGATTTTACCCCTTACCCGAAATTAGGACACCGCAGTGCCGTTTCCCTACAATTAACCGGGCAATCGTTATATCCGATCGCGCGATCGCCCAGAACTCCGTAAGATTATGATAGAGTTCTTTTCTATAATTCTCACAGTGAGGACAAACTATTCTTGACGCTAAAACACGAGCGTTGAAAGTAAATTTATCCCTCAATTTGAGTACAAGTTTCTACCTTGACTCCAGGCAAGTCTAATGGATAGTCTAAATAAAAATTCATCACTCTAACTGCATTGATTGCTATATTTTACGCCCTAAACTCAGAAGAGCCTTTCCTTCTGCCTCCTGCCTTCTGCCTCAAAATTCCAATTTCTAGCTTGGCTGCTTTCATTGAGATTCTCCCTACATATCTTCGGGATCTGGTGCGATCGGGCGATCGACAAAATTGCTGTAGGGAAAGCGCACTACCCTTTCCTGACTGCCGTTTGCTTACCCGCAGTTTTTTTAAAGTCGCATAAATTTTCAGTAAATACCGATCTACACACTCGCCCAACCCACAGTTAAAATATACTCAATAAAAAATAGCTCCTCCTAGGGCGTAGGTACAGTATTAGAACTTGACAAAAGTAGGAAAGCATGATAAGTGAATTTAGGAGCTTGTTAAATC
>NZ_JAUBRA010000131.1:0-6206 GCF_036701555.1 Microcoleus sp. Pol10D4 | reverse complement strand
CTCGATGTGAAAAATAATGGATCTTTTAAAAATCTAAATCCTCTTTCGTTACTTTGTTGGTCTTTGTATTCTTCTAATATTTGCTGGTTGGTTATTTCGTTTTTATCTAAGATGTTTGTTGCCAGTATAAATCTCCCTGCTTTGATTTTTTCGGCTGATATTATTTCGGGTCTGGTTTCTATTTTACCGATTATTTGATAGGATATTCTGTCTATATTACTAGCTTTGTTGGTGGTTTGTTTTTGTTTTTTGGGGCTTTTTTCTTGACATTCAATTTCGGTAATTTGGTGATATTTCCATGTGTTTGATAGATTCTTTATTGCGGTTTCTGCGTCGGCTACACAAGCGAATTTTTGCCGGGAAAGCTTACTTAGCGAGGCTTGGGCGCTTGATTCTTGTTTGTTTACTTGTTTGTCTATTTGTTTGATGCTTGCTTTTTTTCTGAGTTCACTTTCTATCACTAACCATCTTTGTTTGATGTTTCCATAGTCGCTGGTTCTTTCTGCTATTTTATATCCTTTTTTGGAGCTGGCTTTCCATTCACTTTCTTTGATGTCTACAATTTGCTCTTGGGCTGATTTTATGCTGAGTGGGACTCTTGTTATCCATTTGATTCCTGTCATTGCTGATAGGTTATCTTTGGTGTATAATGCGCTGTCTGCTACGCAGATTCCCTCAAATGTCCACTGTTTTTTGAATTCTTTTAGTCTTTCTACAAATACGCTTTTGTCGTTGATGTTCCCTGAGTCTATTTTGAGATATAGTGGTATGTCTCCGTCTCCTGTTACGATCATGTCTATGATAAATTGTTTCAGGTCTGGTCGATGATCTCTCGAGTATCCGTGTACTATTTCTATTGGTTTCATTTCCGATGTTTCTGGTTCTGCTTCTTTTTCTGTTTGATTGGTGTTTTTGACTTCGCTTTTATATTCTCCTTGTACGTACATTGAACTTCCATCTAAATGGATGCTGTTCATTTTTACTTGGAATTTATGGGCAGCTTTTATGGCGATTGTTGTGAAGAGTTTTGTGGTTCCTACTTGGTAATATTTATCGAGGGTTCTTCCTAGTCTATCGTCGTTTAGATGTTCGGGTAGTATTCCCTTTCCGATTAGATGTGATGTTGCTTGGACTACAAAAAATTCCTCGAATATGTATAATGGGGCGCTTAAAAAGCCTAGTCCATTCAAAATCATTGCTTTCATGACTTGTCCTGGGCTGAGAATTTCTTGGGTTGTTATTCCTACTATTTTATTGACTTCTTCTACTAATTCCATCTCGTCTATTATGCCTGCTACTATTCCTAAATGGTCTAAATTTAGGACTTTTATGGCTTCTTGATGCTCATTCATGGTTTTTTCCTCTTGGCTCCTCATTCGTTCATTGTATCTCAAAAAAGCCTGAAGTGATTACCGAGTAATCACTTCAGGCTTGAATTTTTAAATTTTATAACCATCAATTCTATTTAAAGACCTGCGGAATGTGGGTTGCAGCATTGTCAAGAATTGGGATATGAAGAATTTGATTTGGGTTTGTCGGCTTTGGCGGGAGTCGGAGAAGCTGAGAAATCCGGGCGGTTGGAAAAGGTTTTGATTTATCTTTCGGATCACTTGAGCAAGTTTTATAATTTTAAGGGATTGCACAGTTTTAAAGATAAGTTTGGGCCGCGGTGGGAACCGCGTTATTTTGTTTATCCGAGTTTGGGAAGTTTGCCGGATGTTGTGGTTGCTTTGATTCGGGCCGATTCGGGCGATCGACTTTTGGATTATTTGCGCCCCGGAGGGTAGGCGATTTTGGATTTTAGATTTTGGATTTTAGATTGGGGAGGAATGACTGGTTGCGAGGCTCTCCCTTAACTGGTTCCCAGGCTCCAGCCTGGTAACGAGTAAAAGAGCCTCGCTTGAGCCAAAGGAGGAGGCAGAGCCTCCGGATCTGCGTTCCCAGGCTCTAGCCCGGCAACGAGCAATCAAAACATTCATGCTAAACCCCGAATTAGTACGCGCTGCTTTTGCAAAACCTCTGCATACAGCTTTTCCAACTCAGTAATATTCTGACTGAGAGTGTATCGCTCCATCGCCCGTTGGCGTGCTTTTTGACCAAGCAGCATTCCCAACTCAGGATGATCGCAAAACAGCGGCAGCAAGGTTTGCAACTGACTTCGTACCCGCTGAGTATTCAAAACTATCCCCGCGCCTTCCTCCAAGGCCTCGCCGTCAGCACCGGCATCGGTTGCCAAACAAGCTAAACCGCAGGCCATCGCTTCCAGGAGCGACAGCGACAGTCCCTCCACCAAAGAAGGCAAAATAAATACGTCTGCACCCCGCAGAATTTCGATCCGGCGTTCCTCCTCGGCAACAAATCCGAGCCACACAATGCCATCATCTTCGCCGTAAAACAGTTGCAGCGAGGCGGCTAGGGGCCCGTCGCCTACGATCGCCAATACGTTCCCAGGGCCAAAATTACAGTGTTTCCAGGCCTTGAGCATCGACTCGACATTTTTCTCCTGGGCAATGCGGCCTTGGTAAACAAAAACTCGATCGGCCTTTAATTCCGACTTTAACCCCGAAGGCCCTGGAGAATATTTAACAGCATCCACGCCGTTGGGAATCACAGCCACCCGTTCCTGTGGCACTCCCAACTTCACCAATATATCCCGCTGAATCTGAGAAAAAACGATCGTCGAGTCGTAGTTCGCCAAAAACGGAGCGTACAGTTGATACATCAGGTGTTGGGTTCCCGATGTCAAATTTCGCAATTTGCGATCGAACGGCGGGTGAAAAGTCGCCACCAGAGGCAAATTCAATTCTTGACAAATTTCCGGCAGCAGAAAGTCTAAAGGCGAAAGCGTCAGGGAAGCGTGAACAACATCTGGTTTCAGCCGCCGCAGAGATTTCATCAGCACTGTGCGGGACTTGAGAGTGGGAATCGTATAAATTTGCGATTTGTAGTGACAGGGTAAAGAGACTTCGTTGCAACTCGCGGACGAGAGAGAAGTGGTATATGAGGTTTGAGTAATTCCCTTTCCCCATGAACCATTTGCCATACTCCACCCCGTATTGTTCCTGTCCAGTGAGTCCGCCTCTTGGGCAAAGTGCAGGAAACTGACCTGGTATCCCCGGTCTAATAGTGCGTTGGTGACTTCCCTGGAGTAAGTGACGTTACCGCAAAAAGGTGATTTTTTTCCTAGCCAAGCGATGTGCATTCCAGTAAATCAGAGTTTGTTATTTTTTAGGTTCGATCGACTTTGCTATTTGTGCTACGGAAAATATACCAGGTTAAGACACCCCCAGCCATCGCTAATCCTGCTAAAGCCAAAAATACTGTCGGCAAGCCCAGAAATGTTTCGGCTACCCCGGCCAAAGCCAACGGTAAACTCAAAGCAATATTAGTGGCATTGTTTTGCAGTCCGAAGACTTTTCCCCGCATTTCTTCTGGAGTTTCTGCTTGAATTGTAGTCTGCATCGGCACTCCCACCAATGAGGCAAATAAACCCAACAAGGTAATGAACAGCACCGACAGCCACAAATGGTGGGTAAATGCAGAAAGACCCATCAGAGCAAGTGCCATGCCAATCGAGCCGATTAAACTCAGTTGGGAGTGAGAAAATTTATGGCCAAGATAGCCGACTGTCGTTGCCCCAGCAGCCATGCCAACGCCCACCGCCGCCAGCAAAAAGCCAAATTGTGATGCTTTCATACCTGGGAGAATTTCCGCCAGCCGAACTGCTAGAACTGCCAAGGCTGCAAAAATGGAAAATAGAATAATTAGTTGAATTAAAGCATTGCGGACTTTCGGTTGATCGTTGATGTAACGCAGGCCGTCTCGCAAATCTGCTAGGGGGTGCGGCGGTTCGTGTTCGACTTCGTTTTTTTCGCCTGTTTTCATCGACAGCAACAGCACTCCGGCGAAGGCGTAACTTCCGCCTACTACTAATTCTTTGCCGATGCCGAGTCCGCCGCCGAGGTTGGAAAATAGGGTGTCGGCTAAAGCTAGTAAGGGTTCTCCGACTGCGAAGCCAATAATCACCGACCCCATCATGGTTGTGGTGTAGAGGGAGTTTGCTGATAGCAGGTGGCGGCGTTCCACAATTAGGGGAATCACTGACTGTTCTGCTGGGGCGAAAAATTGAGTTAGAGTCGAGACTAGGAATGTTACTAGCAGCAGCAAGCAGAATCCGAGCGGCAGTTGACCAAGTTCCCACCCGTCGGAGAGCCACAGCAGCACGGGCAAGGTTAACACAAAGGCTCCCCGCAGCAGGTTTGTGGCGACGAGCACTGCTTTTTTCGACCAGCGATCGACATACACGCCCGCAGCGGCCCCGAACAGCACTGCGGGAATGGTAAAGGCGATCATGATTGCTGATACCCACCTACTGATGGTTTGATCTGGCGCTTGAAAGCGGCTCGCCACGAGGGCGATCGTCAGTACGAGATAAACTTTATCTGCTAGTTGGGAAAAAACTTGCCCACTCCACAATGCTAGAAAATTTGGGTTTTTGAGCACCGGCAGGAATCCCGTTGCTTTTTCGGGAATTTCGGCTACTGCTTCGGATAGTTCTGCTGCTGGCTCTGGTGTGGGAACCGGGGGGATTGCTTCGGTTTGTTGGCTTTTGCCGTTGCTTGACTCTGTTTCGGGAGTTGTGGGATATTTATCCATTTCTGAGTGTTGGACGTTGCTCCATTGTCGATCGGCGGAGACGGGATAAGAGTCAAACTCTGGAACATTTTCTCGTTCTTCCATCTTGTGGTGGGTCACAGCTAACACAGATATTCTCAAATCAGAATCAGACAGTCGCATCATAGGATTTGGGGTGGATGGCCTGGGATGGTGGAGGTTGGGGGGATGGGAATTTGAAATTGAGGGGTTAACCCTTAAGTTAATTAATAATCTCGTAACTTTATCTCTATCTATTATCTGATGTTGCAACAACCTTGAAAATTTACCTGAAAAGGCCGGCAGGTTCGGGTATCCGGCAGGCTGGGGGTGCGATGTACGATGTTCGTTCACCTCTTTAAGTCAACACTCACAATTTAAAACTCAAAACTCTCTAAGTAGGTGTCGATCGAGCTTCCCGAACGAATCGTGCAACCTAAATGATACTGGGCATATTGCCGCAAAATATTTTCTACTGATACCCAAGCTGTTCGATCGGTAATCCCCTCTCCTAGTTCTGGACTAGCCAACTGTTGCAGCGCTGCTAATTCTTTAGCATTAATCTCGAAATTTGTCAAGTGTTTGCTGCTATTCATTTGCCGGGAACGGGAGGCGGATCTGGACAAGCTACCGATTTCTGAAGAGAGTTCTGCCTCTAGGTTAGCTAGCTCCGACAAGCTGAAGGTTCCCCCAGAGGGTATACTAAACCCGGTTTGCCAGTTCGGATCGGTGAAATTTGGGATGAGCGGCTGTCTGGTGGCGCAGCAAACTTGGACTTGGGGCGCGAGGCCGGCTAAGGCTAGCAGGTGAAAAATGCCGTGGCTGAGGTGGGCGACAAGCACGGCGGCGGATTGGATTTCTGTGCGATCGGACAAACGCTCCAAACGGCTCAAATGTTCGCCCAACAACCAAAATAGTTCTTCTTGGGGCTCGTCGGAAAGGGCGCTGGCGATCGCCAATTCGGCCAGATATTGCGAGGCTGCGAGTTTCCCGAGGTGGCGGCTCAAACCCGGATGGGATTCTACGGTGCTGGCTTGGGTAATTTTGTCGAGCGATCGGCCTTTGGCAATTAGCAATTCGTTGACGACAAATAATTCGCTTCTGCCGCCAATGGTCGATCGTTGTTTGCGAACACCGGGTGCTACGGCTCGAATTAAGCCGAATTCTCGCGTCAAAATTGTCAGCACTCGATCGGATTCGCCGATGGGCGCACTCTTGAGATTGATTCCAGTTGCTTTGTAAGTTCGAGTCACTCGATTTTAGATTTTAGATTTTAGATTTACTACATTACTTCGGACAGTTTCATTGTCCTCGTTGGTCGATCGACCGAGAATAGTCATTCTACTCTTAGCAATTAAAAACTGTCCGAAGTATTGTTACTAGACAGTAGCAAAAACAGTCCAGGACGCAGAACTTTTAGTTGTAGAGTGCGTAAGGGCGCACCAATTCCCAATTAGCCATTACCAATTAGCCATTGCTAATGACTAATGACTAATGACTAATGACTAATGACTAATGACTAATGACTAATGACTAATGACTAATGACTAATG
>NZ_JAUBRA010000130.1:0-6271 GCF_036701555.1 Microcoleus sp. Pol10D4 | reverse complement strand
CGTAAGGCTATATCTGCCCATTCTTGTAACTTTTTCATGCCTTCTCTTGTTCCCCAATCAAAGACCTGAATCCTTACCCAAGATGGTTGACGTTTTACTAGCTACTGCGCTTGATTTGGTTAATCCACAGCACTTTAAAAATTGGTTTAGAAGCTGCTGCTACTGTACTTCATAAACCTGGAATCCGCTGTAATTTTTATTACTAATCTTTGTATAAAGCTCAGATTCCAGGTTTTACTAAACTTTTCTCCCAAGTCTCGCAAATTCCAGTAGCCAGGTATTTGGAAACTTTTTTAATAATTAGAGTTGCCAGGAGACTAGCAACAACAGGAGCAAACCCAAATCCACTGACTAAAACAGGAGCCAACATCCCAGCCGCTTTAGTATAGTTCTGATTTATTGTTTCATCTAAAATCTTCTGAGTCTCTGCATCGTCTCCGATGGGTTTGCACATAAGTTGGTAAACTAAGGGGTTGACGCGATCGAAAATTCGCCGACCAGCATCTAAAAATCTTGGATCGATCGCTGCTCTAGCCGCAAAGTTCACATCAATAGATTCCAAGGAAGCTGGGTCTACCCCTCTTGCTCCACGTCCAGCAACATCATCCCCTATGGCTTGTACGCGAGAGCCTAGCTGAGCTTCCAATACATCATCATCAAGCTCCCACAAACTTGCCACAATGGCTTCAACTTCTGTCATTTCTACTTATCTCCAGGCTTTACTTAACAATAGAGTTACTGATTATTCTGGAGATATAAAAATATCTTCCGAAACCAATCAAGCTAGTTTAACCAAAATATAGTGATATTTCCAAAATCTCAACTATTATTATCATTTTTTGATTGAGCGACTATCTCTCAGGAGATGAGCCGTGTTCGCGACTAATATCATTCCGGCTGTACCGGAATGATATTACCCAACAAAAGAAGTCAGGGGTAGCGCGCGAGATCGTTTTACGTTTAATTAGAACGACCTACTTAATTACTAACCTCAGCCATTTCAATGACGCGGCCGTCGTAATCCTTAACCAAAAAATTCAGAGGCTTTTCCCGACGAATTTTATAACTAATGCCACGAGTTTGTACCCTCATCAATAGCTGATCCAAACAATCGCGATCGAAACAAACGTGACGCGGGCGATTTTTTTCCCCTACACCCGCCCCGCTAATAATGTGCAGTTGGGTATTTTTCATCAACTGATACCACAAACCATCGGGACTCCCCAGCGTTTGAGAACTCGTTGCCCTCCCGACATTCGGCGACAAATACAGCGGATCAATACCAGTTGTCCCCAAAGTTTGCTCGTAATTGTAGTAGTAGTGCAGTGGCACTTCTGCTACGGGCAGGTTTAGCATACCTTCATAGAACTCCCTCGCTTGTCCGAGATCCGATACCATCACGGTGTGTACCTTCGGAGCACTGGTGAGAAACATCCACATCGCCCCCGCATAGGCGGCCAGCAGCATCACCATAATCCCTTGAGTCGAAAACAAGCTGTCAAGGGGCAGGAACGGCAAAAAAGAGCTCAAGTACAAAGGCCGAAGTCCAAAAGCAATAAAACTAACTGCTAGAGTCATGAATTATAAGAAAGGGTAAACAACGAAATTTATCAAGATTGCAGTCGCGATCGCCCGCGAGACTTAAACTATTAGCTTAGCCATCTATGTTAGCAAAAACTAGCGGTTAAGCCCTACCTGATGAAAGTCTTTGTATACGGCACACTCAAACCGGGGGAGTCCAACTACCTCCGCTACTGCGAAGGAAAAGTTGTGGAGGCTTGCCCCGCGATCGCCCGCGGTCAACTTTTTGCGCTGCCGATCGGCTATCCTGCGATGATGGCCGGAGATGGCACAGTCTGCGGTTTTCTCCTCTGTTTCGCAAACTCGGCTATTTTGGACGATTTAGACCGATTGGAAGACTATCATCCGCTGCGGGAACCGACACAAAACGAATATCAGCGGCAGGAAATCGAAATCTTCGATCGACACCTCAAACCTTTAGACACGGCTTGGGCTTACTTCATGTTACCCGATCGCGTTCGTTCCCTAGGAGGCATCTGGCTGCCCGACGGCAGGTGGGAAAATAGGTTTTTCACCAAATAAGGTGGTTAATGCCGATGAGCTTACTAAATTGCCATTGCCGTGCGATTCGGCGGATCGAACCTGTAACCGTAACCCCGAATAGTTTTAATAAACTGCGACCCCGTAGCATCAACTTCAATCATTTTCTTGCGAATCTGAGCGATATGTACGCTAACAACTTTCTCTTCTCCTATGTCGTTGCAGTTCCACCCCCAGATTTTTTCAATTAGCTGTTGGCGACTCCAAGATTGACCGGAATGACTTGCCAAAAAATACAATATCTTAAATTCCAAGGCTGTTAAATTGATAATGCGATCGTTGAGTGTTGCTTCCCGGCGCGCTGAATCGATCGCGAATTGATCGAATACAATACGTGATGGAGTGACAGGCCTCATCCGTCTCAACACAACTTCTATACGAATTGCCAACTCTGCCAAACCAAAGGGTTTACAGATATAGTCATCAGCACCGGCAGACAGAACTTTGAGTTTATCAGCTTCGTCTGTGCGGCTGCTTAGCATGATCACAAAAACATTAGTACGGCGCTGCATTTCCTGGCAGAGGTGATAACCTGTAGTATCTGGTAAATTCCAATCTAGAACGACTAGCAGTGGCTTTAATTTCTCAAACAATTCTAAAGCCGTCTCGCCATCTGCTGCGGAATCTACTTGATATTTCTGATTTAAAAAGCGATGAACTAGAGTGCGGATGGAAGCGTCATCATCCACAACGAGAATTTTGGGAGTAGTATCAATAGTCATCACAAAAAAGTTTCTTTTTCTTGTCAATTTAAAGCTGGAAATTACAGAACAGCTTTAGTCAAGCATAAATCCCAGCTCGCTCCAAATAACTGGCAATTCTTCAATCAACTTAGCTTGGAGGTCAAAAGGCTCTCCCATATCCCAAATTTTGACTTCTAGGCGTTCGCTAAATACGGTTATTTCAAGGTTGATCGGAGTTTCTATGGGCAGATTTTTGTGAGCGTGGCGAACAGCATTTGTAAACCCTTCGATCGTAGCAAGTTTGCACTGCTGCAGAACTGCTTCGGGAATCGGTAGATACTCTAAAAAACTGCTCGACCCACCATAAAACTTGTGTAACACTCTTGAGGTCAGTATTTAGTTGCAAGTTGATTGTTTTAATGCGCTGATCATAAATCGGATAAAAGTGTGGATTTTGTGGTTTTTTAATTCCCAAATTAAAACCTTTTAAAAAACTAACTACCCGCTTCAAATAACCATATTGATTCGTCTGTTGGGCTGGGATTATACCAGGATGAAAATTTTTCACAATTATTAAACAGTTTTGCTCGTCAGAAGTGCGTGTATAGCTTAGCTTGTCGGCAATTTTGCTAATAAGTTTTATGCCTATTCCGCGGGAGGGAATTTCATTTATACTATTTCTCATGTTGCTATCCTTTCTCATTATTTAATAGGTGATTTTTAGAGACACAACAGAATGGCATTCTGAAGGGTTAATTTTGCCGGATTTATGCCTGACTTTTCCCGTATGCCGTGCAGTTGTTGTCAGGATCATTTTCTCTTTGTTGCTGGGGTCTTGACAAACTCAGTTTGCGATCGCTAAACTGATCTAAAATTGACATTGACAATTAAAGAAGTAAATTATATAATGACGACCCTCCAAGCCTCTGAGGAGGGATTAGTAAAAATTAGGCAAGCTAGAAGAGAAAGGGGATCGACGATAGAAGACCCCAAATGGTTAGTAGAAGCTAGTCAAAAATTAGAACCCGATCGAACTTGGACAGAGGCCGGGCCCTATGCCGATGGCCTGTCGCTGCCAACTTGGAGGCGCTTTTTAGGAGGAAGAGAACCCATTAAAGCTAATGCTTTCAAGGCTTTTTGCACGGTTTTGCAGTTGAATTGGGAAGAAATTGTCGATCGTCCTCCTTTAGCCCCCTCTTACCAAGGGAGGGTTGGGGGGGTTAGAGATTTTTGCCAACAGCCTATTGATTCGGTAGTGGAAGAGATACGGCAAAAATGCCACAGCAAAATCCAACAGCTTTACAGCAAAATGCAACTGTTGGATATTGCACAGCCCGTCGAGGTCAGCAACCTCTACGTTGAAGTCAACATTTTGGAGGAAATTACCAGTTGGCAGCCGGGAGAAATTAGCGATTTACTCAGAGAGTTCAACCCAGATGCGGATAACTTTAACCGCTTGGGATTAGGTAAAGTATGCCAGAAACGAGTACCCGGATTGGATGCGGTGAAATCTCACTCTAAACTGATGGTACTCGGCAAACCGGGCTCCGGTAAAACTACTTTTTTGAAACACATCGCCATTCAGTGCGATCGCTCTGAATTTGAAGCAAACAAAATACCGATTTTTATCTCTCTGAAAACCTTTGCTGAAATCGCTAATCTTGACTTATTAGAATATATCAGCGACGAATTTGCCAGTTGCGGAGTTGAGGCGCGATCGCAAACTGAATTCGTACTCAGTCAAGGCAGAGGTTTGATTTTATTGGACGGCTTAGATGAAGTGCCAGAATCAGATAGCGATGCAGTCGTCAGACAGATTCGTCAGTTTGTCCAAAAGTATTACAACAATCAGTTTATTATTACCTGTCGAATTGCCGCTTCTAAGTACCGATTTTACGACGAAGCTTTTACCTGTGTGGAGGTAGCAGATTTTAATAACAAGCAAATCGCTGCCTTTGCTCGCAATTGGTTTGTGGCATTTTCCCAGAATATGGAGGCAGGTAAAGCTTTAGCGTCTCAATTTGTAGAGCAGCTAAAACTGCAAAAGAATCAGCAAATCCGAGAACTTGCAGTAACGCCAATTTTGCTTAATCTGACTTGTTTAGTATTCCAAGCCCAAGCAGATTTTCCATCCAACCGAGGCAAGTTGTATGAGGAAGGACTGGAAATTATGCTCAGAAAATGGGATGAAACTAGAGGCATTCAACGGGATGAAGTTTATCGCAATTTGAATTTGTGCCGCAAGAAACATTTACTTGCTTTTGTGGCAGCTATTACTTTTGAGCGGGGCGATTATTTTTTTGAAAAAAACACAGTTCAGCAATTGATTGCCGACTATCTGGCTAACTTACCCGATGCCACAACTGACCCCGTTCAGTTGGAAATGGATAGTGAGGTTGTGCTGAAGGCGATCGAGGCACAACATGGATTATTAGTGGAAAGGGCAAGAGGAATTTATTCGTTTTCTCATCTAACATTCCAAGAGTATTTTACTGCTACAGAAATAGTTAACAATTCCGATCGACAAGCTTTGGAAAAACTGCTCAGCCACCTGACCGAGAAGCGTTGGCGAGAAGTCTTGTTCTTAGCAGTTGGGATGTTGCAAAAAGCTGATGACTCGTTGCTGTCAATGAAACAGCAAGTTGATGGACTGGTCGCTGATGATCAGCAGTTGCAGCAGTTCCTAATGTGGGTAAGAAATAAATCTTTTTCTATTAAGGCTCCCTATAAACCATCAGCTATCCGTGCTTTTTATCTGGGTCGAGAGGTAGAGCGCGTTAGTAACCCTCGTTCGGACTTGAATTTTGACCTTAGTTTGATCCGTATTCTTGGTTATGCCATTGACCATACCTTTAAACCACCCCTTAGACTTTTTTTGTTGAACTTTACTTCTTATTATGACAATGAACGTGACTCTCAATTGGCTACTGAACGTGACTCTGATTTGGCTACTGATATTGTTTTTGACGTTGCAAAGGTCTATGCAATGGACCTTAATATTCCCTATCTTTATGCTGCTGCATCAGGTCGAAATCTTCTCTCTATCGTCGCCTTTACTCTCAATTTAAATCGGGAACCTGAATTGAAGCAATCTCTGCAACAACTCAGAGACCAACTATATGCTTCAGCATATCAAAACAGAATACAGGAGTGGTGGAAAAGCGAGCGGGAGTGGTGGGAAGCTAAAGGTAAAGATTGGACTCAGCAATTAATAAATGTGATGATTAAGTATCGCAATATAGGTCACGATTGGCAATTTAGCGAACAGCAGAAGTCATTGCTGAGAAAGTATTACGATGCTAATAAATTGCTGGTAGATTGCCTCAATAGCGGTTGTAATGTATCTCCTGCTGTGCGGCAGGAAATTGAGGAGACATTGCTGTTGCCGATCGCCTGGGGGGGTGACAACCAGCCTGAAACCGAGAGGTGGTGAGGATTGAGCCAATGTGTGCTAAAAAAAGATAGGC